>CBDIBX010000001.1:0-4681 GCA_965277145.1 Acidobacteriaceae bacterium | reverse complement strand
GCCGCGATCATCTGCGGGCTGCTAAAGGTGGCGGCGGGGATGCCGAGCTTGGCGGCGCTGGCGGGAACGGGGGCGATGCCGTGGTCGCCGGTGAGCGAGACCCAGACGTTCGCGAGGCCGATGGTGTGGTCGAGATCGGTGAAGAAGGTGTTGAGGCTCCTGTCGACGGCGTCGATCATGGCGCGCTGCTCGGGAGCGTCAGGGCCGACCTTGTGACCGAGGATGTCGGTCGAGGAGATGGAGATCGTGAGGACGTCTGTCGTGGCATGGGTGCCGAGCTGCTCGCCGGCGATGAGGGCGCGGGCAAAGTCGAGCAGGTAGGTGACGGAGGCGGGGGACGCGCCGACATCGTCGTAGAAGTGGCCGGGGCGGCCTTTGGCTTCGGCGAGAGCTTGAGTATTACGTGGCCCGGCGTTGAAGGCCGCGGCCCAGGGGGGAAGCTGTGGGGTCCAGTAGGTGGAGGTGACGAACTTGCCGGAGGCGTGGTCGAGCCAGAAGGCCGCATTCGAGGCGTGGCCAGAGGTGAGGATGGCGGCGCGGTCTTTCAGCGAAACGCCGAAGAGCTTGGACTTGCCGCCCGTCGCCAGCACGACTTCATCCCCTAATGTAGACGCGAGCTCGTTGCGGGGCGAGGCTCCGACGTCTTTGGAATCGGGGTCGCCCACGATGGCGTAGCGCTCGTCCTCGACGGAGGAGACGGGGTGGGTGGTGGAGCGGGCGAGGTCCCACCACTCGTTCAGCGAGATGCCGTGGCCGTCGGTGTAGGCGCCGGTGCCGATGGTGGAGTGGCCGGGCGCGGTCATGGTGTTCGCGTAGTCGTAGTAGCAGTCGGTGAAGTAGGCTCCGCGCTGGAGGAAGAGATTGAAACCGTTGGGAGAGGTGAAGTCGGCGCGGAAGTGGTCGAGGTAGTCGCCGCGGAACTGGTCGATGACAAGGAGGATCACGAGCTTGGGGTGCGCGTCGTAGGCCTGCGCGGAGGCGGGCGCGGCGGGGAGAGCGAGGAGCAGAGTAAGGAGCAGGGCGGCGGGTGAGCGCATGGGATTAGCGTACATGGAGTGTGTTGCGGAGCCGCAAAGAGGATGTCGCAGAGTCTGCCGAGTCTCAATCTCGACGGAGGTGCGCGAGATACTCCGTTGGGGAAAGCACGGTGACACCGTCTCTGGAAGTTTCTGGGAAGTGCTTCAAGTTGCCGGTCACGAGCCAAGCACCTGAGGTTCTGGCCAGCGCAAGAAAGGGTAGGTCCTTTGGATCGGGCCCTCGTTCCGTCGAAGCTGCGGGGTCTGGTAGCCGGAGACTCTCGTCGATGAGGAACTCCAGCCATTGCGGGGGGAATCCATAGCGCCGGAACTTGGATCGCCGGACGACCTCACGGTACTCGGCGACAATCCGTGGACTCGTTACGACCTGCAACTGCCCCTCAAGCACCCAGTCCATTACAAGCGTTGCGGGAGCGCTGTTGGGTTTGATGCCAGCGGATACGATGACATTCGTATCGAGGATGACCAGTCTCATTCATGGTTCCGGCGTTGGAGAACGGCCCGCGCGTGGTCGATCTCCGTTTCAATCTCCTCGTCCTCCAGGACCTTCCCGACCTTCTCGGCAAGGCTCCAGTTTTTGAGCAGGCTCGCCTTGGCCATAGCGCGGCGCAGTTCGCGGTCTTCCAGCATGACATCTCCGAAGACAGGTATCAGAAAGTACGCTGGCCCCTTTTGCCCCGCCAGCAACACGGTCTCTCCGCTCGGCACGGCCTCGAGGGCCTTGGAGCCTCGGGTTCTGAACTCACGCAGCGAAACCTGACGCATCTTGAATCCCCCTTCTTAGTGTAGCCACTGTGGCTACGTCCGACAACACGGGCGGAAGTTGGTGATCGTCGCTTGCTCTGGAAACCCACCTTAGCCGACGATGAGACTGTCGGCGAAGGTGGGGCACCCGGCATTGCATTCACAATGCATATTGTTCGTTCTAAGAGCCGCGAGATTTATACTCATCCCCATGATTTCAGCGACACCAAACTTTCGGTCTTGTCTGATGAGGAGTTGGGCGGTGACGATCGTGCTGAGCTTGGCTACATCGGCAGTCGCTCAGCAGACAAAATTTGCGCCCGCCGCGCCCGCCGCATTTCTCGAAGCAGAACACAACGTTCGGAATGAGTTCGTTCAGCGTTACCCATTGATGGATCAGTTTAAGGGAGCGGTGGGTGCACAGGCAGGCCAGAACAAAGCTGCTATAGGACTGATGAAGCTTGCCGATCAGCAGCCAGTCGATCAGAAATTCGGTTTGGTTTTCGCATACGTGATGCAGGGCAAGGTCGAAGCGAAGAAGACTACGGCTGCGCCGCCAAGTTACTGGCAACGCCAATTAGGTGCGCTGATGACGGCGCTCCCTTTTGGCGATGACATGGCAAAAATCTATCTCGCTCAGAGCGAGGCCAGGGCGGCCCTGAAGAACGAGGAAGCGCCAAACCGTCTGGCGCTGGACAGCTTGCAGAACTTCAGGACCCTGATCGTCGGATACGGGATTGCGACCGGCGCAGAGTTCGATCATGCAGTTCCTCTAGCGAAAACGCGTTTGATTCTAACGATGTTCGCCAACCTACAAGCCGACATTGGCCTGCCTTGCCCCTTCAGCATCTTCCTTCTGGATATGGAAGGGGCGGAGGCAGATGACACGAACAATGTACCCGTGGCACGGGAGGCCGTGGGCCGTCTGCTGGGAAAGAGCAGTGCAGACTATCTGCATTTTCCTGAGTACTCGAGGGAGCAAAAGTCTGTTGCGCTCAAACATGCGTACCTGCATCTTCTTCAGAACTCACAGAAAGTCGCGGCCGCGCCTTCGTTCGAGAACTTGAATGATTACTTGCGGGTCGCTGGGATGTCTTCTAATAGCGGAACTTGGTCTGTGCAGGAGGAGTCGGGGAACGCTCATCCATTTTCCGAATTAATGCGTGTCACCTTTGGCGATGCGGAGCTTCGAAAGTTCAGTCAAAAGAGCGAGGGGCCGGAGAAAGACGCCGATAGGGTCGCCGTGATTTTGCTGTGGGCACAATTTCGCATGGGATCTTCGGGTTGGATGATCGGTTAGGCCGCAGCCGCAACCGTTAACCTAGAGCGACGAGCATTCGAAGGATGCACTGCGCACTCTGCACCCTTCGTTGGGTATGGGTCCTGCTAAACGCCATTGTGGTGAGTGTGCCGGATGGCGAACTTATCTTCTGTTGAGTCGCTTACGCGTTCAGATCAAGCACCATGTGCCAGTGCTAGGATTTCTGCATGGTGCAGAAGCGTGCCGTGAAGCCTCGGAAGACCGCAGCGAAGAAGCGGGTCGCCGCCGATAAGAGCGCTATGAACGTGGTCGCGGCCGAAGAGACGAAGCTGGAGCTGCCGAGCCGGGAGCTGGTGATCCTGACGGGGATGTCCGGGTCGGGGAAGCTGTCGGCGCTGAAGGCGTTTGAGGATCTTGGATACTATTCGGTGGACAACCTGCCGCTGGAGCTGATTCCGCAGTTTGCGGAGCTGGTGCGCGGGTCGGCGGAGATCGAGCGGGCGGCGCTGGTGGTGGACATCCGCGAGGGGATTCGGCTGGACCAGTTTCCGCGCATCCTGAAGAAGGTGCGGGCGGTGATTCCGACGCGGGTGGTGTATCTGGAGGCGGAGGAGGCGGCGCTGATCCGGCGGTTTTCGGAGACGCGGCGTCCGCATCCGCTGGGGCGCGGGGAGATGGTGGTCGAGTCGATCCGGGCGGAGCGCAAGCGGCTGGACCCGGTGCGAAACGTGGCGGACATTCTGCTGGACACGACGCGGTTCAACGTCCATGAGCTAAGGGCGCACATCAACGCGCAGTTCGAGCGGCGGGAGAGCGACCGGGACGACCGCAACCTGACGATCTCGTCGAGCAGCTTTGGGTTCAAGAACGGCGTGCCGGCGGACGCGGACCTGGTCTTCGATGTGCGCTTTCTGCCAAATCCGCACTTTATTCCGGAGTTTCGGAAGCTGACAGGGCGCAATCCGAAGGTGGCGAAGTATGTGCGGCAATTTCCGCAGACGGGCGAGTTTCTGGAGAAGACGGCGGAGATGCTGGAGTTTCTGTTGCCGCACTATATCAAGGAAGGGAAGAGCTATCTGACGGTGGCGTTTGGGTGTACGGGCGGGCAGCACCGGTCGGTGTTCATCGCCGAGGAGATGAAGAAGCGGCTCGGGGCGATGGGGTACCGGGTGAAGACGGCGCATCGGGATATGCCGCGGTAGAGGGCAGGAACTCCTTTCGGAATTATTCTTTTAGGCGTCGTCGCCACGGAGTGGTGCTCCGCAGCCCGCGCGGATGAGTGTGCGCGGAGAACGGAGTTGCGCCGTAGAATCGGTGCAATGGGACGTGTGCGGACGGGCGGAACTTGAGGCGAGTTTGGCGGTTGCTGCTCTATGTGCGGCCATATGCGCTGTACTCGCTCGCCTCCGTGTTGTTGATGGCGATGGTGGGAGCGATGGCGGCGTTCCGGCTGCTGCTGGTGAAGCCGATCTTCGACCAGGTGTTGAACCCGGACGCGCCGTATACGGATGTGTTGATCTTCCATCTGCCGCATCTGAAGCGAGCGTTGAACCTGCATTTTCTGGTGCCAAGCCACTTTCATAACGCGTGGAACGTGGTGGCGTATGCGCTGGTACTGTCGGCGGTCATCAAGTCTGTT